>NZ_CANG01000956.1:0-21815 GCF_000309315.1 Sedimentibacter sp. B4 | reverse complement strand
TATACCTAATTTTTTTTAACCGTTATTATATTTTTTTGCGTCTTTTTTTTTCTGTTGATTCTTATTCTTATATCATTGTACACTTTTAGCAAAATTAATGCCACAAGCGAAAATACAACTAAGGTTCCCAGAAATTTAAGTATGGAGTAAAATATTCCTCCTCCTGAACTTTCAACAAGAGTGCTCTTGACTTCAATTGGAGTTATAAGATTGACACTTCCGATAATTTCTCCGTCTATTGAGTACTCTATTTTTCCAATTACATCATTTGCTTCAAGAGGCAGCTGTATTTCATTTATTACTACATTTGATTTCACTTCTGCAGATGCGCTCTTTTTCAAGAGTGTAGTGAAATCACTTTCTGTAATGACAGATATTTCCTTGCTGTCTCCGTTTTGAATTTTAATGTTTTGTACAAATGTGTTCTTGCTTACCAAATTAGTATTTTGATACTCTTCAAATCCATAGTTGAACAGATTGTGGGCATCCTGGTACATTTCAAGGGATACGCCTTTCATTGCTACAGCAATCAAGTCCGTTCCGTTTTTTGAAGCTGTTGCCACAAGGCAGTTTCCTGCTTCCGGAGTATAGCCTGTCTTTGCTCCGGTGGCATATTCGTAATAAGGGCTGATGTATGCTCCGTCCACTAATATCTGGCTGGAACTTGTGTTGTACAACAGCTTGTTCAATGTTGTAAAATAGCGTGTTTCCGTTTTTTTGTTTTGTAGGCTGAATTTCATATTTCACAGTCTCTACAATTTTTCTGAATGTTTCATTCTGCATGGCATACTTTGTAATCAATGCAAGGTCTGCTGCCGTAGTGTAATGATTTTCGTCGTGAAGACCGTGAGGGTTTGCAAAATGAGTGTTGTAGGCTCCAAGTTCCTTTGCCTTCTCATTCATTAAATTCACAAATTTTTCAGTAGTTCCTCCATAGTGCTTTGCAATGGCAGAAGCTGCATCATTGGCTGATGGAAGCATCAGCGCGTAAAGCAAATCTTTGAGCGTAACTATTTCCCCGGGCTCCAGGGCAATGTGACTTCCTTCGATTTCATATGGAGTGTCATCATCAACTGTTATTACATCGGATAAGTCTCCCATTTCAATTGCAAGAATGGCAGTCATTATCTTTGTGGTACTGGCAGGATACATTTTCTGATCGGCATTTTTACCTGCCAATATAGTTCCTGTATTTGCATCTATAAGTACTGCTGTATCACACAATATGGCCGGATCAGCATAAGCAAAGCTTAAGTTTAACAAAAGAATCGAAAAAACGAAAAAACTTGCAATTACTTTTTTTATCATGCGAAAACTCCTTACAATACAAATCAAATAATAGTATAGCAGAAAAAAATGTGTTTGTAATTAAAAATTTTGTTTTTTTTGCTGAAATAATGTATAATACTTACAATGGAATTTTCTCGGAGGATTTTATGAACAACAGCATTTACAAAAAAGGACTTGCAGTTGTTTTAATCATAGCATTAATAGTAATGGCAACTCTGGGGATTAAGCTGTCAGTCAAGGAAAATAAGATAATGTATACATCTTCTCCCGATATGACAAACAATGATACGAACTTAGATAATGCGGAAGAAGAATTGTCATGTATTTATGTAGACATTGACGGTGCCGTGAACAATCCCGGCGTCTATGAATTTACAGAAGGAGACAGGGTCATTGATGCCATTGATAAAGCAGGAGGCCTGAAAGACACCGCATATACAAAAAACATAAATAAAGCCAGAAAATTAGTAGACGGTGAAAAGATATACATTTTTGATGAAGGGGAATATACTCTTCAGGACTTGTATAATGATGGCAATGAAGGTAAAATAAACATAAACACAGCAACGAAGGACAATCTCATGTCACTGCCGGGTATCGGAGAGGTATATGCACAAAGAATCATAGATTACCGAAACGGCAAACTTTTTTCTTCCATCGAAGAAATTAAGGAAGTACAGGGTATAGGCGATAAAATATTTGAAAAAATAAAAGATTCCATAACAATTAATAATTAACAATGGAATCAGTATTGATTATCGAGCATTATAATTTATAATATGTGAAAATGAGGTGATTATATGTCAGTTGAAGAAATAAAATTAACACAAATGACTAAGGCATCCGGCTGAGCAGCCAAAATAGGTCCTGAGACCCTTGCTCAAGTTTTGAGCAAGCTGCCAAAATTTAAAAACGATAAATTAATAGTAGGATTAGAAACATCAGATGATGCCTGTGTATATAAAATTAATGAAGATTTGGCAATGATTCAGACGGTGGATTTTTTTACTCCCGTTGTTGATGACCCGTACACATTCGGGCAAATTGCAGCAGCAAATTCATTAAGCGACATATATGCCATGGGAGGAGAACCTGCCATAGCTCTTAATATCATTGGATTTCCCAACTGCCTGAGCCCAGACATCATGGCTGAAATATTAAAGGGAGGAGCATCAAAAGTAATTGAAGCAGGTGCGACAATTGCAGGAGGCCACTCCATTGAAGATGACGAACCAAAGTATGGCATGTGTGTTACAGGCTTCATTGAACCTTCAAAGGTTTTGAAAAACTACGGTGCAAAAGAAGGAGATGTCCTCATAGTTACAAAGCCCTTGGGAACAGGAATTATTAACACTGCATTTAAGGCAGGAATGTGTTCAGTAAAAGATGAAGAAGAAGCGATACATGTAATGGCACAGCTTAACAAGAAAGCAAAGATGGTAATTGAAAATTATCCTGTGAACTGCTGTACTGACATTACAGGATTTGGACTTGCAGGACACGCTGCAGAAATGGCTGAGGCAAGCAATGTCACATTTGAAATAAATGTGAAAAGTCTTCCGTTTATAGGAGACGTGTTTGAATATGCCCAGATGGGGCTGGTACCGGAAGGATCTTACAGAAACAGAAAGCATTTTTCAGACAGAGTTGAAACAAACAACATAGAAGAAGATTACATAGACTTATCATTTGATCCTCAGACTTCAGGAGGACTCATGTTTTCTGTACCTGAAAAATATGCTGATGAAATAATGCTTAAACTAAAAGAAAATCTTGACACAACCTTTGCCTTAATAGGATATGTAACAGAGAAGAAAGACAAATTCATTAACTTGATTTAAAATTTGTTGAAGATATAAATAAAACGGGGAGAATTATGGATAAAAACAAATATTACAGAAGCATTCCCAAAGTCGACATGCTTATGGAAACTGATGAAATAAAAATATTGGTTGAAAGCTGCAGCAGAGAATACGTTCTTGAATCCGTAAGGAATAAAACCGACCAGCTAAGGGAGTTTATAAACAACTCCATGAGCGAAAACGAAATAGAAAATAAAATCAGTCTCTTGACGGACGACATAATAAATGATGTTGAAAAGCTTACATCCCTTAATATGAAAAAAGTCATAAACGGAACAGGAACAATTCTTCACACAAATCTTGGAAGAGCAGTTATAAATGAAGAAACAGCTGAAAGAATAAAAAATCTTGTAACAGGATATTCAAACCTGGAATATGATTTGGAGGAAGGTGCAAGAGGATCAAGATATTCTCATTTTGAAAAAATCATAACAAAAATAACCGGAGCAGAAGCAGCTATGGCAGTCAACAACAATGCAGCTGCAGTACTTCTTATTTTATCTGCCATGGCAAAGGATAAGGAAGTTATAGTTTCAAGGGGAGAACTAGTGGAAATAGGAGGTTCTTTCAGAGTTCCTGATGTTATGATGCAAAGCGGCGGAAAACTCATAGAGGTTGGAACAACAAACAAAACTCATCTTTATGATTATGAAAATGCCATTACAGAAAACACAGCAGCACTTTTGAAAGTTCACACAAGCAACTATAAAATTGTAGGTTTCACTGAGTCTGTTCCTGTATGTGAAATTGCAGAGCTTGCGCACCGCCACAACATTCCTGTAATTGAAGACATAGGAAGCGGTGTTCTTGTAGACCTTGCCAAGTATGGATTAGGCCACGAGCCCACAGTGCAGGAATCTGTTCAGGCAGGGGCAGATATAGTATGCTTCAGCGGCGACAAGCTTTTAGGTGGTCCACAGGCAGGAATAATAGTTGGGAAAAAACATCTCATAGATAAAATAAAAAAACACCCTCTTACAAGGGCATTAAGAATAGACAAGTTTACTGCCATAGCACTTGAATCCGTGTTCCACGAATATATTGATGAAGAAAATGCAGTGAAAAACGTTCCTGTATTAAAACTGATAAACAGAAACATTCAAGAAATAAAATTAGAAGCCGAAAAGCTTTATGAAAAATTAGTTCCTGAAATAGGAAAAAGCTGCCTGATAAATATAGAAGAATGTCAGTCTCAGATAGGAGGAGGTTCTCTTCCTCTTGAGAGAATAAAAAGCTTTGCTGTTTCATTTAAACCGCTTACAATGACAACCTCTCATCTTGAAAAACAACTGAGAAAATTAAAAACACCCATAATAGGAAGAGTTGTAAATGATCTGTTCATCATAGACATGCGAACGGTTCTTGAAGGGGAAGCAGATCAAATATATGAAACTTTCATAAACATTTTTAACTAACTGGAGGCACAATGAACATAATAATAGGAACGGCAGGACACATAGACCACGGCAAAACAACATTGATAAAAGCGTTGACCGGAAGGGACACAGACAGATGGGAAGAGGAAAAAGAAGAGGAATAACCATAGATCTGGGCTTCACATATTTTGACCTGCCCGACGGCAATCAGGCAGGCATTATTGACGTGCCCGGACATGAAAAATTCATAAAGAACATGCTTGCCGGTGTAATAGGAATGGACTTGGTACTGCTTGTAATTGCCGCAGACGAAGGAATAATGCCCCAGACAACTGAACATTTGAACATTTTAAACCTGCTTGGGGTGAAAAAAGGAATTGTTGTTCTTACAAAGTATGACCTCATTGATGCTGAATGGCTTGAACTTGTAAAGGAAGACATTAAGGAAGCTCTTAAAGATACTTTCCTTGAAAATGCTCCCATGGTTGAAGTTTCTTCAAAGACAGGTTACGGAATCGACAATCTTGTAAATGTAATATGCAAGACAACAGAAACTGAAGTTGAGCAAAGAGACTTAAGCACCATACCAAGGCTTCCCATAGACCGCGTGTTTTCAATTACAGGATTTGGAACTGTAATCACAGGTACCCTCATATCAGGGACGTTAAAAAAGGGTGATGAGGTTGAAATATATCCCGTAAACAAAATAAGCAAGGTAAGAAACATTCAAGTTCATTCTCATGATGCTGAAAAAGCATATGCCGGACAAAGAACTGCAATAAATCTTTCCAATGTGAAAAAGACAGACCTTTACAGAGGATGCGTCATCGCTCCTGTGAATGCCATGAAAAACACCATGATGCTTGACGTTAAGCTTAATCTTTTAAAAAGTTCAAGGCGAATAGTTGAAAATCGCTCAAGGCTTCATCTGTATACAGGAACAAGCGAGGTTCTTTGCAGAGTTGTGCTGCTAGACTGCGACGAACTGTCACCGGGGGAATCATGTTATGCCCAATTAAGGCTTGAGCAGGAAATTGCCGTGAGAAGAGGTGACAAATTCATAATAAGGTTTTATTCTCCCATGGAGACCATTGGAGGCGGAGAAATTATTGAGCCCGTTCCTCTTAAGAAGAAAAGATTTGACGACAAACTCATTGAAGAGCTTAAGGTTAAGGAAAAAGGCTCTGGCACAGACGTAATTGAAAAAATAATAAGAGAAAATTCTAAAAATGTTCCTTCAATTTCAGAACTGGCAAAACTCACGGCTCTTCGGGAAGATGAAATCAAAAATAGCATTGAAATTCTCGAGGACGAAGAAAAGATTACCACATTCAGGCTTAAAAACGACATTTATTTGTGGCACAAAAGTTTTGAAAGAGAAATAGAAGAAGGAATTGAAAAATACCTTTTTGATTTTCACGAAAAGAACAAATATCAAAAAGGAGCAAAAAAATCAGAAGTTAAGAGTAAATTCCTGCCTGCAATAAAGCAAAACGTCTTTGATTTGGCAATAATGTCCTTTGTGCAAAAGGGAATGCTTAAAATGGACGGAGAATTTGTTTCATTATCATATTTCAGCATTCAGCACGACGAAGCATATGAAAAAACTGCATTAGCTGCAGAAAAAATACTTGAAGAAGCAAAATTTGAGTTTTTAAAACAGGATGAGCTGATACAACGATTAAACTTACATAAATCCGAAGAAATCATCTCTCTTCTCATTGATGAAAAGAAGCTGGTTAAAATAGGAGAGCTTGGTATAACAAAAATTGAAATTTATGATGAAGCAAAAAATATGTTAGTAAACTTTATTACAAAAAATCAAAAAATTACTGCAGCGGAATACAGAGATCTCCTCAACTCGAACCGCAAGGTGGCCATAGGCCTGCTGGAGCATTTCGACATCATAAAGGTAACGAGAAGGGTTGGAAATGACAGGGTTTTATTCTAAAATTTACAATGAACATTTTACTTTAATTTAATATTTTTCTTGACATTTTTTGCGTTTCAATGTAATATTAATAAAAAGTTTAATTTTTGTAACAAACTAATTTAAGGAGCGTAACAAATGAAGGTGTTGATTGTAGATGACGAGCTTTTGTTGATTAAAGGACTCAAATTTAGTCTGGAACAAGATAATTATGAAGTCGATTCGGCCATGGACGGAAACGAGGCATTAAGAAAAATTGCATTGACCGAGTATGATATAATCATACTTGATTTGATTCTGCCTGAGGTAGATGGACTTGAAGTTTGTCAAAAAATCAGAGAAATAACAAATGCTCCTCTTTTAATATTAACAGCCAACAATGAAGATATGAATAAAATCCTTAGTCTTGAGTACGGTGCTGACGATTATGTAACCAAGCCTTTTAATATTTTGGAACTTAAGGCAAGACTTAAGGCAATATTAAGAAGAACAAAAGGAGTTACACAAAAACCAAACGAACAGACAATCATTGTAGATGATTTTATAATCAATGCGCTGGGAAGGAAAGTAAGCCTTCATGGGCAGGAAATAAACCTTACTGCAAAGGAATTTGACCTATTGCTCCTCCTTGCAACTAATCCCGGAAAAGTTTTTTCAAGAGAAGAACTTCTTGAGATAATTTGGGGCTATGAATACTTCGGCGATTTGAGAACCGTTGATGTGCACGTGAGAAGACTTAGAGAAAAAATTGAAAACAAAGAAAAAAATTATGAATATATTCTCACAAAATGGGGTGTGGGATATTATTTCAGAAACAAACATTAGGGCAACTGTTTGCCTCAGGAGTATTTTTTGTTTTTTGCATAATTTAAAAATATTCTTAAAATATTTTAAAAATTCATATTGACAAAGGCGCCGACTTATGATATTTTTTTATAAATAAAAAAATAGAGGTGCAAAAATGAACTGCAAAAAGAGCAAATTAATCTGTAAGAAAAAAAATTTAATATATATAACGAACTATTTAGATTTTATGGATAGCTGTTTTCACTTTTAAATTGTGAAGCAGCTATTTTTTTGCATATACAGGTTTTTAATAAATATATATTGGAGGGAAATATGAAAGGAAAGTTAATACTGGAAAACAAGACTGTATTTGAAGGCGTATGCTTTGGCAAGATATCCGAAACAGTGGGGGAAGTAGTTTTTAATACTGGAATGACAGGATATCAGGAAATTTTAACAGATCCGTCTTATTACGGTCAAATAGTTACCATGACATATCCGCTCATAGGAAATTATGGAACAAATCTTGAAGATTCTCAATCATCATCACCAAAAGTCAAAGGCTTCATAGTGAGAGAAGCATGCAGAGTACCAAACAATTTCAGATGTGAAATTGATCTTGATGTATATCTCAAGCAAAACAACATAATGGGCATTGAAGGAATTGACACAAGAGAGCTTACAAAAATATTAAGAAACGCCGGCACAATGAAAGGAATAATAACTACAAAAGAATTAAGCGAGGCAGAAATTCATGAAAGATTTGATTCTTTTTCAAATACAGACGCTGTGGACAAAGTTACTCCAAAAGAAATAAAAACAATAGGTGATGGAGATCTTCACATAGGGGTTTTAGACTGCGGAATCAAATCAAACATTTTAAACTCCTTTGTAAACAAGGGATGTAAACTCACAATTTTCCCAGCCCACACATCAAAAGAAGAAATAATGAAATATAATTTTGACGGCATATTTCTTTCAAACGGACCTGGCGACCCAACGGACCTTCCTGATGTCATAGATACAGTGAAATCTCTCATAGGAGTTATACCTGTGACAGGAATATGCCTCGGTGTTCAGATTATTGCTCTTGCCATGGGAGCTGAAACCGAAAAAATGAAATTCGGCCACAGGGGCTGCAATCATCCTGTGAAGAATCTCATGACTGGAAAGGTAACAATAACCTCTCAAAACCACGGTTACATGGTTAAAAGAGATTCCCTTCCTGAAGAACTTGAAATAACCCATGTGAACATAAACGACAACACTGTGGAGGGTGTGAGACACAAGACTCTTCCAGTCATGGGTGTTCAATATCATCCGGAAGCATGCCCGGGTCCTCACGACTCAAACATAATTTTTGACGACTTCATAAAAATATATAAAGGAGAACAAATATGGGTTTAGATAAAAGCATAAAAAAAGTACTGGTTATAGGCTCTGGACCTATTATAATCGGTCAGGCAGCAGAATTTGACTATTCAGGAACCCAGGCCTGCAGAGCTTTACGAGAAGAAGGAATAGAAACTGTGCTCGTAAATTCTAATCCTGCAACAATAATGACTGATGCAGAAATTGCCGACAAGGTTTATATAGAACCGCTTACAGTGGAATATGTTGAAAAAATCATTGCAAAGGAACGACCTGACAGCGTCATTGCAGGCATGGGAGGACAAACTGGCCTTAACCTTACGGTTGAATTATACGACAAGGGAATTCTTGACAAATACAACGTAAGAGTTATAGGAACAAGCGTTCAGTCCATCAAGTACGGTGAAGACAGAGAACTTTTCAAGGAAATGATGAACAAGATAGGCGAGCCCATAGTTGACTCTGCAATTGTAACAGATCTTGAAACTGGCAAAAAAGTTGCTTTAAGAATCGGTTATCCTATTATAGTAAGACCTGCCTACACTCTCGGGGGAACAGGAGGAGGAATTGCAAACAATGAGGATGAAATGACAGAAATTTTATCTGCAGGTCTGCAGCTTAGTATGAACGGACAGGTGCTCATTGAAAAAAGCATCAAGGGATGGAAAGAAATAGAATATGAAGTTATGCGCGATAAAAACGGAACATGCATAACAATCTGCAATATGGAAAATTTCGACCCTGTTGGAGTTCACACAGGAGACAGCATAGTTGTGGCTCCTTCACAAACTCTTTCGGATGTTGAATACCAAATGCTTCGTACAGCTTCCATAAAAATAATAGACGCCATAGGAATTGAAGGGGGATGCAACGTACAGCTTGCACTTAATCCAAACAGCTTTGAATATGCTGTAATAGAAATCAATCCAAGGGTCAGCCGTTCTTCGGCACTTGCTTCAAAGGCTACAGGATATCCAATAGCAAAGGTTGCAACTAAAATTGCACTGGGATACGATCTGGATGAAATTGTTAATGCAGTAACCGGAAAAACTTATGCAGCATTTGAGCCTACTCTTGACTATGTGGTTCTTAAAATTCCAAAGTGGCCTTTTGACAAGTTCTTCAAGGCGAAAAGAAGTCTTGGAACAAAAATGATGGCAACAGGAGAAGTTATGGCCATTGGAAACAGCTTTGAAGCTGCTCTTCTTAAAGCTGTTCGTTCTCTGGAAATAAAACAGTACAGCCTTTACAGCAAAAAAGCCGCAGAAAAGAGCCTGGTGGAGCTTAAGGCAAGAATTCAGACTCCGGACGATGAAAGACTGTTTTATCTTTCAGAACTTATAAGAAGAGGATACAGAATAGGAAAAATTGCTGAGCTTACAGGAGTAGACAAATTCTTCCTCCACAAAATATACAACATTATTGAAGAAGAAGAACTGTTAAGAAATGCATCATTTGATGAGCTGGATGCAACATGGCTTAAAAAACTTAAGAAAATGGGATTTTCTGACAAGGGAATAGCAGATCTGATAAAAGCTGAGCCCGGGGACATTTACAATCTGAGAATGAAAAACAACATAAAGGCAGTTTACAAGATGGTTGACACATGCGGCGGAGAATTTGAAGCAGTATCTCCATATTATTATTCAACCTATGATGAATATGATGAAGTTATTACTTCAGACAAGAAAAAAATTCTTGTAATAGGTTCAGGACCTATAAGAATAGGACAGGGCGTTGAATTTGACTACTGTTCGGTGCACAGCATATTTGCACTTGAAAAATCAGGAATTGAAACAATAATAGTAAACAACAATCCTGAAACCGTGAGCACGGATTTTGACATAGCCGATAAATTGTACTTCGAGCCATTGACTGAAGAAGATGTTTTAAATATTGTTGAAAAAGAAAATCCTGACGGAGTGGTGCTGCAGTTTGGAGGACAGACGGCCATAAAACTTGCAAACTTCTTTAAGGAAAAAAACATACCCATACTGGGTACTGACCCTGAACAAATAGATATGGCAGAAGACAGGGAAAAATTTGATGAAATACTGGAATCCTTGGGTATTAAAAGACCAAAGGGAAAAGCTGTAATGAATATAGAAGACGGCAAAAAAGCAGCAGCAGCCGTTGGATATCCTGTACTAGTAAGACCTTCCTACGTCCTTGGAGGACAGGGTATGGAAATAACATACTCAGAAGAAGATCTTGTGACTTACCTGCAGGGAGCCTTTGACATGAGCACGAAAAACCCTGTTCTCATAGACAAATATCTTGTGGGAAGAGAAATTGAAGTTGACGCCATATGCGACGGAGAGGACATTTTGATTCCGGGAATAATGGAGCACTTAGAAAGAGCCGGCATTCACTCAGGAGACAGCATATCCATTTATCCTCCTATAAATCTAAGCAATGAAATAAAAGAAAAACTTGCAGTCATAACAAAAAATATTGCAAGGGCACTTAAGACCGTGGGTATGGTAAACATTCAGTTCATTGAGTTTGAAAATGATCTTTACATCATAGAAGTAAATCCTCGTTCGAGCAGGACTGTTCCTTACATCAGCAAGGTTACTAAAATCCCTATGATTGAAATTGCCACAAGGGTAATGCTTGGAGAAAAACTTAAAGACATGGAATACGGTACTGGTCTGTACAAGGAATCTGAGCTTGTTGCAGTGAAAGTTCCTGTTTTCTCCACTCAAAAGCTTGACGGTGTTGATGTGAGTCTCGGACCTGAAATGAAATCAACAGGAGAGGTGCTGGGTGTTGGAAAAGACTACAAAGAAGCTCTTTACAAAGGATTTATTGCTGCAGGAGTAAAGATGCCTCAAAAGGACAAAATGATATTGGCTACTATAAGAAACAGAGATAAAGAAAGCTTTAAGCCTATTGCGTTAAAATTGAATAAAATGGGATTTGATTTTGTAGCAACGGAAAACACAGCTAAATATCTCAATGATAACGGAATCCATGCTCAAACAGTCAAGAAGGTAAGAGAAACTAAACCAAACATAATAGATTTAATAAGAAGCGGAAACATTGGATTTGTTGTTGACATACCTACAAAAGCAAATGATGTTAACACAGACGGCTTCAGAATCAGAAGAACATCTGTTGAAGCTTCAATCAATGTTTTCACTTCTCTTGATACGGTTTCTGCCCTGACTGACATAATGGAAACAGGTATTTCAGGAGAGAACGTGGACGTTTACAATATTTCAAGATAAAATAAGCTTGAAATTTTTAAGAAATTATGTTATCATTATTTCCGATGGGGATAGATAGGTGCTGGTGTGCCTCCTGGTCTTCAAAATCAGTCGCGGGGCGTTAGTAGCGTCCTGGGTGGGTTCAATTCCCACATATTCCCGCCATTTAAGGAGAATAGCGATGCATAAAAATGTATTGGTATGTGTAACGCAGCAAAAGACATGTGAAAATCTCATAGAGCATGGCGTTGAGTTGTCCAGGGACGAAGGAAGCCAGCTTTATGTCATACATGTGGTCAATGAAAATGATAAGCTTTTATACAATTTAAGCGATGGAGATGCATTAGAGTATTTGTTTGAAATTACAAAAGATGTTGGAGCTAACTTAATAGTGAAAAGATCAAAAGATGTTGCAAAAGCAATAGTGGATTTCGCTGTGGAAAAAGATATTACCCACATTGTTTTAGGTAATTCTAAAACAATAGACACAGCCAACAATTTCTCCATGAAGCTTCAGAAGAAACTGCCGGATGTAGTGTTCGTTTCGTAGATGAACAGATTTTATATTATCATAAAATTCCTTTTAGACAAATCAATACCTTTAAAGGAAAAATGGTGGGTTATCATTCCTTTGATATATATAGTAAGTCCGGCGGATTTAATACCGGCCCCGGTCCTAGGTTTTTCAATTATTGATGATGCAGTGGTGCTTGCGTTTCTTTTAAGCATTGCATCGGGTAAAACCAAAAAATATTACAATGAACACGGTGCTGAGTATAAGGGCAAAGAAAAAGAAGACATTAAAAATGTTGTTGAAGATGTAGAATATGAAATAAAAAAGGATGAGGATTGAGCCTCATCTTTTTAATTGCAAAAAATTACAAAAATGTCTTTATTTTTGTCGAAATTATTGTTAATATAATATTAAGAAATATTCGGAGGTAGGCTTATGAACAACAACTATAAGATTGTCCGCACTATTTTTGAAAATGTGTTCCAAAGAGTTTTGGAATGCAAGGACAATGATTCGGGCGAAATATTTTACAGCAATGTAATAACTAGCCAGAAGGTTATTAATCTTATTAATATAGAAGAATTAAGAGCAATTCCATCCAACATATTGGAAAGCTATAATACCGAAGACCGCATATATATTTACACAAAGCCTTTAAAGACCGAATACACCGGATTAAGAGAATATTCGGCGAAAAACCTGACTCTCAAGCATCAGTTCAATCTGGCAGAAAAAGTTATTGAACTTGCTCAAAACATTTTCAACATGACAGATGTGGTGCAGCAAAAAATTCTTGACCTGGACAGGTTGTATGTGGATGAAAACGATAAAGTGGTTGTGGACTGCAATCTTATTTTTGAACAGGAATATGACATAGCAGACAATGAAACTTTTAAAAGGCTTGGAAACATGATTCACTACATATTTTCTGGAACAGAAATTGTCGATTACAACATATCAGACACCATACCGCCGGATATATTAAAAATAATTGTAAGATGTCTCACAAGAGAGTACATCTTTCCGAGAGATGTTCTTGCGGAACTTAAGGGTTCGCCCATATTTGCCATGATATTCGGCACAGAAACTTTAGCTCCAAACAAGACTGTTCCAAAGGCAATTATACGGGATGAAGAGCCAAAGCCATCTGACAGCAGTACAGAGGCGTTTGAACATGCATCACAAGAAGAGACACCGGATGACAAATCAATCTTCGATATTTATGTAAATGACAACAATCCTAAATCAAGAAAAAAAATCAAGACATCAGGAATTGTTCTGGGCAAGGAAATAAAAAGGGCTGTTCTTTCCATAGTAATAGTTGTATTGGTGTTGCTTCTGGGAAACATGATTATAAAAAATTTAAGCAATACACAGGAAGTTTCAGCAGATGGAAATGGTGACACTACCGTTGAACAAGGAAAAACCCCAGGTACAGATTCTCCTAAACAAAACAATACAGATGATCCAGCTTCTTCTATAGCTGATTCCACTGAAATGTATTTTAACGACAAGCTCATTGAAAAAATAGGTTATTCAGGAGAAAAAGTAAAAATTGACAGTGACATTTACGTCGAAGGCAAAAATTCACTTGTTGCAGAAAATACTGGAGACGGAAAACTTAAAAGTTTGTTTGCAGTTGTTGATTTTACGGATGAGAAGTTCAGTTATATGCTTAAAAAGCAAATTGGAATTTCAGCGAAGACAAAGGCAGAAAAGGATGTTGAGGCACTCATAGTTCTTGAGGCTTACAAAGGCGGAGTTCTCACTTCAAATTTCCACACATCTGTCAAAATATATGACGACATGTGGTCTCAGGTGACAGTTCCCATAAATGTAACAGATGCAGACTCCTTAAACATATACATTGAATACCAGGGACAAAACAAAGTTTGGATAGATTCCGTATTCATAGATGTTATAAAGTAAATCTCATGATTGCAAAAGATCGTATTCCGATCTTTTGTTTTTGTAAACTATGAAATCTTTTTTAAAAATAACAACCAAAATTTTAAAAAATTACAAAATTATGCGAACTTTTTATATTCGTATACGTCATAATAGTAGTACCAGCATGTGAAAAGAGGTGAAATATGGAAATCATTAAAATGGAGAATATCTCCAAGCTTTATAAATCAGGACAAATTCAAGTGGAAGCACTTAAGGACATTTCTTTTACAATACATGAAAAAGAATTTGTTTCTATAATGGGGCCCTCAGGTTCAGGAAAATCGACGCTTCTAAATTTAGTAGGGTGTCTTGACCATTCAACCAGCGGAACTTATGAACTCTCGGGAACTATGGTGGATAGACTCAGCGATTCTAAAATGTCAGATATCAGGAATATGTTCATAGGGTTTGTGTTTCAGAACTTTCATCTTCTGCCAAGGATGAATGCCATAAAAAATGTGGAAATTCCTTTGATATACAGAGGCATGAACACAAAGATGAGAAAAGAGCTTGCTGAAAATGCCCTTGAATTGGTAGGCCTCAAGGAAAGGATGCATCACCTTCCAAGTCAGCTTTCAGGTGGTCAGCAGCAGCGTGTTGCAATAGCAAGAGCCATAGTCGGGAATCCTGCTATAATTCTAGCGGATGAACCAACAGGAGCGCTGGATACAAAGACCGGGGACATGATTATGGAATTGTTTGTAGAATTAAATGAAAAAAAATCAATGACAATTGTTCAAGTAACACATGAAGAAGAAATAGCAGAATACGGAAGCCGCATAATAAGGCTGGTGGACGGAGAAATAGTATCTGATGTAAGCAGTGGAGGGAAATCGAATGTATAAAAAAATTATTTCTATAGCACTTATTTTAGCTATTGTATTTTTGGGAGGATATATTACAGCAAAGCAGCTCATTCCTGATGCTTCTGAAGTTTCCACAGGCCCAAGATATGCTACAAAGCCCGTAGAAAGAGGAGACATAAAGCAGGGTGTAAACATAACAGGACAGTTGAACGGAAACTGGGGAGGATCAATAACAGCTCCAAAGCCTGAAGGAATCACAGATTCAAATGGTTCCAGCGTTTCAGTTACATACACAGTTGAAGAAGTATTCGTTGAACCAAACCAGATGATTAAAAAAGATGACAATCTTGTACGTCTGTCAGCTTCAAACCTTGGGGAAATACTGGAAGATCTCACTGACAGCATTCAAAAAAAGCAAGATGAAATAAGGGAAATAAATGAAACAATTGAAGGAAAAATTGAAGATCTTGAAGATAAATTAAATCAGGATATTACAGACATTGGACAGGTAAATCCATATGACGGAATAGTTATCACTGCTCCCATAAAGGGTCGCCTTTCTGAATTCACGGTTGAAGAAGGCGACAAAGTAGAAAATGCCCACATTGCAACCATAGTTGACGACAGCAAGCTTAAAATATCATTTAAAGTAAACACATATGAATATTCAAGTCTAAAGGTAGGCCAAAAAGTTTTTCTTCAGTTCAGAAGAGTTCTTGAAGGTGGAGGAACACAGACAGCATTTGATGGTTTCTACACAGGAACAATCAAAAAACTTAACTCAAATGCTGTTCCAAGCGACAATTCCATGACATATGTGCATATGGGAGAAATAGAAGCAGATAATCCGGGCCTGGTTCAGCCGGGAATGGTAACAGCCATCTATACTGAAAACAACGGCATACCTGTTACAGGTCTTTCATACAACGGAACAGTTGCTTCATATGTAAATGAAAAGAAAGTATATTCAACACTTTATTCCGACAGTGACAACACAACAATCATAGCAACAGATGTTCCGGTAAATTCAAACGAGTTTGTTGATAAGGGACAGATTCTTGTGAGAATTGCAGGGGCTGATGTTACAAAAATGATTCAAAATGATGTTGAAGCCATCATGAACGAATATAAAAAAATAGATGATATCAATGATGACATAGAAAACATATACAAAAAAATTGACAAAGTTTCTGTTCTTACAACAAAGATGATGGTAACTGCACCATCAGACGGAATGGTATCTTATGTGAACTACAATGTGGGAGACACCATAGTTGCATCTGAATCAAGCGATCAGTGGTCTCTGCAGCTCATGGATATGTACAACACTGATGAAATGTACATTTACACGACAGTAAGCGACCTTGACGTATTGTATATAAGCCAGGACGCTCCAGTTACAGTAACTGTTGATGCCCTTCCGGGGGAAGAATTTGAAGGAAGCGTAATGAGCCTCAACCAGTACACAGACAGAGACGGAAAGACTGTTTACAATGTTCAGATAAGAGTTTTGGGAAGAGAAGGGTTAAGACCTGGAATGAACACAAACTGCTTTGTTAATTCAGGAGAAGCTTTTGATACGCTTTTAGTTCCAATTGAAGCTGTATTTGAAGAAAATGGAGTTCAAAAGGTTGAAATTATAAATGCGCAGGGACAGCCTGAAGTAGTTGAAATTGAAGCAGGCCTTATGAACGACATGTATGTTGAAGTTTTAAGCGGGCTTGAAGAAGGGCAGCAGGTTGTAACAGGAAGCACAAAAGACTTAATGCCAAGCGAAAGTGTTCCTGAGGATGATTCGTTTCTGCCGAGTACAAATCAGGGAACTAATTAGTGAGGGGTGATGAAATGCAGGACAGAGGAAAAATTTCTTCCATTCTTGTAAGGCTGAAATTTTCTGCAGTGATGGCATTTGACGGCATAACATCAAATCTTCTGAGGACTTTCTTGACGGTTCTTGGCATTTCAATTGGTGTAGCAGCTGTAATAAGTCTCATGGGCATTGGAGAAGGTGCAAGAAGGTCTATTGTATCTCAGTTTGAAAGTCTTGGGGAAAATGTAATAGTCATTAAATCAAATGCGGAAAATGTGACATTTGAAGCTGATGAAGCTGAAAATATTCCACTGAGAGTAACGGGCGTTGATTATGCCACACCTGTTGTTTATACGGAAGAAACGCCCGTTAGGTGGAGAAGAGACGAAAGCAAAATGAACATTGTGGGAGTGAATCAGAATTATCCTGAAATAAAAGATCACAGAGTTGTTTCGGGAAATTTCTTCACATCGCTCCATGTTAAGCAAAGAGCCCCTGTTGCTGTGCTTGGATACAATGTAGCACAAAATCTTTTAAACGGAAGAAGCCCTGTGGGACAGACTTTAAAAATTGATGGAATAAATTACCGTATTGTAGGAGTGCTTGCTGAAAAGGGAGAAGGAAAAGGTGACGGCATAGACGACAAAATAGTAATTCCGTACACTTCTGCCATGAAAATTTCAAAAACAAAAGACATTTTAGAAATTTGGGCGAAGTCACCAAGCGCTGAAGATGCTGAACTTGCCATGGTTCAGCTAGGAAGAATTTATAAAAGAAAAGTAGGTGTAGGCAGTAATATAACACCCGGAACAGGAGGTGAGGGAGAAGCTCCTGTTGAAGGTGGAGGGGACATATCAGTTCCTGTTGAACCGGTTCCAGAGCCTGTGCCTGAACCAGAGGTGCCGGGTGAAGATAAAAATGTTTTTGAAAAAGGCGAAGAACCTCTTACAATCACAAGTCTTAACAACCTGGTAAAAGAAGCCGATCAGGCAAACAGGGTTATGACTGTACTTCTTGGAGGCATAGCAGCAGTATCACTTCTTGTTGGTGGTATTGGAATCATGAACATAATGCTTGTGGCTGTAACGGAAAGAACAAGCGAAATCGGTGTAAGAAGAGCCCTTGGAGCAAAACAGGAGGACCTGCTCATTCAGTTTCTCCTTGAAGCAGTGTATGTAAGTATCATAGGCTGCATAACAGGAATAGTAATCGGAGCATGGGCGGTAAGCCTTGTGGCAAGCTATGGGCTGTCAGCAGTTGTAAGCTTCGATTCCATTAGAATAGCAGTGTTTGTTGCTCTTACATCTGGACTTTTGTTTGGTGTTTACCCTGCGATTAACGCTTCAAATCTTCCGCCTGTTGAAGCATTAAAAAGACAATAACAAATTTGAGGTTTTGATTTATCAAAACCTCTTTTAAATTTACACATTTTATTATATAATCTTAATAACAAGAAAATAAAGGAAGGAATATCATGATCTTTATCAGAGAAATAGACGCTGCTCAAGCAGCAAAATCAGTTATGATTTTGTTCGCAGTCTTAATGTTCAGAAATATCATAGCAAACATAATCATTAAGGCTTTAAAAAAATTATCAGGAAAATATAATTTGAAAAACATTGTACTGGTCCTGGATTCCATTGAAAAACCACTGGTAAACTTCTTTACATACACGGGACTTTATTTTGCATTGATTATTCTTCCATTTAATGCTGACATAAACATATTCCTAAACAGGGTATACAGGACTTTTGTTATAATAACCATGACCCAGGGACTTTTAAAAATTATATCTGCCTACGCTGAAGAACTTAACAATCAGTATTTGAACAAAGAAGAAAAATCAGAAAGAACTCAGATGTCAAAGACTGTTTTTCCTCTTCTTGCAAAGCTCATAAAAGCAATAATAATTATTATAGCAGTAGCTGCAATAGCAGTTGAATTTAATTTTGAACAGCTAAGTAGCATTCTTGCAGGACTTGGAATAGGAGGAGCTGCTCTTGCATTGGCTTCGCAGGATCTCATAAAAAACTTTTTCGGAGGTTTTGTTATACTTGCAGATAAATCTTTCAGCGTTGGAGATTGGATCAAGGTTGACTCATTTGAAGGAACTGTTGAGGAACTGGGACTTCGCAGCACAAAGATACGAACAATTGACAAGGAGCTGGTGACGGTTCCCAATTCAAGGTTTGCAGATAGGGAACTCATAAATTTCAGCGCCAGGGCAAACAGAAGAGTTAATTTTACTGTGGGAGCAGTGTACGGTACAAGTTCTGAGAGTCTAAAGGGAGCAATTTCTAAAATAAAAGAAATGCTGGATCAAAATCCAATGGTTAAGAGTGATTCAGCACTTGTAAAACTTGACAAGTTCGGAGCAAGCTCACTTGACATTGTTGTTCAATACCTTACAACGACAACTGATTACACAGAGTTTATGGCAATAAAAAATGATATAAACTTTAAAATAATAGACATATTCAACGAAGAAAAAATATCATTTGCATTCCCAAGCATGAGTGTTTACATGGAAAAAAATCAGTAGGAGGTAATTATGAAAAATCAAGTAAGACAGATGGTTATTGATTTCGTGGGGGAATACAAAAATAAAAATCACACTTTAACAGAGTGGAAGGAACCATTAGTTGGTTTTGCTGACGCTGAGAATGAACTTTTTAATAAGTACAGGGAAATTATTGATGAAAAACACCTCCTTCCCATAGACATTCTTCCTGGAGCAAGGACTGTGGTGTCTTATTTCATTCCTTTTACAGAAAATTTGGTGCGCACAAATTACAAAGGGGATGCCCCTTCCAGGGAATGGGCTGTTGCATATTTAGAAACCAACAAACTATTACTGAACCTTGGTGAATATTTAATAGAAAAGTTAGATAAAATAGGAGCAGGAGCAAATATGGCGAGATTTGATGCTCCTGGCTTTGACACAAACAAGGTCATAAGTTACTGGTCTCAACGGCATGTTGCATATGCTGCAGGACTGGGAACATTTGGACTGAACAACATGCTCATAACCAACAAGGGCTGCTGCGGCAGATTTGGAAGTATTGTTATTGACATTGTAATTGAGCCTGATTCGGTTCTTGAAACAGAAAGATGTTTATACAAATACAACTCTACATGCAAAAAATGTGTTGAAGCATGTCCTTCAAAGGCTCTTACTGTAAATGGATTTGACAGACACAAGTGCTATGAATTGCTGCTGGAATATGATAAAATGTTCAGTGATTTGGAACTTACGGAAGTATGCGGAAAATGTGTGGCTATGATCCCATGTTCATTCATTAATCCGCTAAAAAATAAATAAAGAGGAGATATTATGGAATTTAATTTAAATACAGGATTAAAAAACAAGGAAGAAAAAGTTGTGACCATGAATGACACTGCAAAGGTTTTTGGAAGCGGTGCAGCTGAAGTGTTTGCAACTCCAATGATGATAGGACTTATGGAAGGGGCTGCCATGAATGCAGTAAAGGATTATCTTCCGGAAGGATATTCAACGGTTGGAACAATGATTAATGTTAAGCACTTGAGCGCAACAGCAGTTGGCAAGAAAGTGTGGGCAGAAGCAGAGCTTATTGAAGTTGACAGAAAAAGGCTGGTTTTTAAAATTGATGCATATGATGAAGACAAAAAAATCGGTGAAGGAACACATGAAAGATTCATAATTGAAGAAGCAAAGTTTATGAGCAAATTGAAATAAATGAATAATTACTTTACTTTGTGTTAAATATTTAGTAAAATCAATTAGAGGAGATTATTATGAAATGTCCAAAATGTAATTGTTCTGAAAGCAAAGTGGTTGATACAAGACCCACGGATGATGGTTTTAAAATAAGGCGTCGCAGAGAATGCATTGAATGCGGACATCGATTTACAACCTACGAAAAAATTGAAGAAACTCAAATAGTGGTAATTAAAAGAGACGGAACAAGGCAAGGCTACAACCGTGATAAAATAATAAACGGTATTATAAGAGCCTGTGACAAGCGTTCTGTCAGTCTCGAGCAAATAGAAGATATAGCAGATAAGGTTGAAAAGCAGCTTTTGAACAATTTTCAAAATGAAGTGTCAACTGAGGTAATAGGAGAACTGGTCATGAACGAACTTCAAAGCGTGGACGATGTTGCATATGTAAGGTTTGCTTCTGTATACAGGAAGTTTAAAGATATTAATACTTTTATGGATGAGTTGAAAAAAATTCTCGATGAAAGAAAAAAATAATCAAAGGAGCAATTTATGTATATAAATTTAGATGTTCTTAATATAACAAACGGCAATACCAGCATGATTGATACCGAATTTGGAAGAATGAATATTGAAAAAATTGAAGCTGGCAAAGTAAAGCTAGCCACCGGCAAAATCATTGCCACAGACCCTATTTTGATGTATGACGACGAAAGCTATTCTGTGCACGTTAAGCCGGGGGAATATCCTGTATACATATATGTGGGAAAAACTGAAAACAGAAAAAAACAGACTGTTTTGGCAGAAATTAGATTTAACGAAAATGATCCGGTAAAATGGGAAATGGCACTGCTTGCCGGAGAATCTTCTAAAGGCTTCGGCCACGACGAATTCATGGGATATGAAGTTGAAAACGGTCTTGGATGTTTCATGGATGAATCTGTAATGGAAGTTCTTGACGTCATGGATGAAGAAGAACTTGAAGAATATGAAAACAATGTTAGAAATTCTGTGAAGATAAGCGAATGTTCATGTGCGGATATTGTAATAGACAATAAAAAGGGAAGCAACATAATTATATTTGCAAGCGGATGGAACGAAGGGACATTTCCTACTTACTACGGATTTGACTCAAAGAACAAATTGTCAAGGCTGGTTACGGATTTTATGGTTATTGAAGCTTAACAATAAAAAATAATATATATA
>NZ_CANG01000957.1:0-23307 GCF_000309315.1 Sedimentibacter sp. B4 | reverse complement strand
GCCGGCTGCAATGAGTTCATCTCTTGTAGCGCCTTGAAGCAGTTTTTTAAACAATGTAGCAACCATTTCCATATGGCCCAGCTCTTCAGTGCCTATATCGGTCAATACTGCTTTTGTTTCATTCAGAGGCATGCTGAATCTTTGTGTGAGGTAGTTCATGCTTGCACTTGCTTCACCGTCAGCTCCGCCGTACTGGTTTAAAACAGCCTTGGCCATTCTTACATCTTTGTTGGAAACCCTTACAGGGTATTGTAGCTTTTTATCATAAACAAACATAATCTCTATTCATTCCTTTCTATTGAATTTTTACATTTCCCAAGGCCATGGGCTGTTTATATAACGCCATGTGTCGCCCATTTCTGTGTTCATGTTCATCATTGGTCCATATTCGGCTTCGTATGCTTCACGGTATTGCTTAAGATGTGTAGCATACTCGTGATGTCTGTAAAGGGCAACAGGATCATTTGGATGAGTGTCTAAATAAAGAGCAAGATCTAGTGCTGCAAAATGCAATTTTTGAATATCCAAGAGCATTGCTTGCTGCTGGCGGGACATTCCTTTATGTGATTCATAATTCATCATATTCTACACCCCTTCGTGAATGAATTCTAAATACGGAGTCACCAGGTCCGGATAGACTGTTCCTTGAACAAATGCTTCATTTATATTGTTAAAATATCTTGGGTTGATCTGATAAGGCACATAACCATACCCTACCATTGGGTTTTCTGGCATATATGGCACCATTGGTATATAGTTGTCATAATCTTTTCTAATCAAAATCTTCATTCCTTTCTAAAGAATATCTTCTATCGATAGATAGCTATAATTATATTATTCATTAAGAAGCGATAAGTGACTTGTTTGCTGAAATTGTATATACACATTTATATATCAAAAATCAAATAAAAAGGTTGAATATGAATTTAGAGGAAATACCATAATTGAAGATACTATTGGGGAATAATAGTAAGTAGGAGCTCTGGGTAATCCAGAGTTTTTTTTTTTTCAAGAAATAATTATAGGACGGGATAAATTTCCGTCCATGGTAGACCAATTTATATAAAACTATCTATGACAATGGTGGTTATTGTCTTCTTCCAAAGCGTCTTCAAGTAATTCTATTAAACACTCGAAAACACATTCGCAGTTATGATGACGATTTCGATTTCTGCCAGTACCAGCTACATCATTATTTCTATGATGACAATGATGATTATTTTCTTCAAGTGCGTCTTCAAGTAATTCTAGTAAACATTCAAAAACGCATTCACAATCACATCTTCTGCCAGTTGTATCTATGCCACAATATTTTATATAATTCTACATATATTTTGCAATTTGTGTCAAAATATATATTTTTACATATATTACTGTATTAAACTTTATAAATGTAATTCATAAATATTTGTTATATAAATTTTGAATGAAAGGAGCATATAATTTGAATAATGATTTTAATAATGATTATCCTATATACAACATGGATATCAATGATAATGATGTGAGTATGAGCAGATTTGATATGAGACGTGACTATGACTATGACAGAAGACGTGATTTTGACTATGACAGAAGAAGACGTGACTTTGACTTTGATAGAAGAAGATTTGACAGAAGAAGACGTGATTTTGATTTTGACTTTGACTTTCCATTATGGTTTTTTTTCTGGCGATTTTTCTTTTAACACAAGGTAGGCTGTTGTTTGGCAGGACAACAACCTACCTTGTATTTTTTTGTAAAAAGGCTGAAGTAATTTAACTATTGAAATTTGTGTTTAACGTGGTATAATATGACATACCAATAAAAGTAATTCGCTAGGGGAGCTTAAATGCTGAGAATTTACCCTCAAAACTTGATCCGGTTAGTACCGGCGAAAGGAAGACGACCGTAAAGCATAGTTTAGCCCCTCCCCGCGAAAAAGGGAGGTTTTTTTATGTCAGAAGAAGCATTACAATCATTTTTTGAATCTGTTCCAGGACAGGTTCTGACAGTAGCAACAATATTTTTGCTGTTGGTTTTAATAATGAGATCAAGCAAGAAAAAGAACGACGTGTCAGTGCTGGTTAAGTCTGCAATATTGATGGGAGTAGCATTTGTATTAAATCAAGTGACATTGTTTAGAATGCCTCAGGGAGGTTCAATAACTGCGTTTAGCATGTTTGCACTGTTTTTGGTAGGTTACTTGTTTGGACCAAGGCAGGGAATTCTTGCGGGAATGGCTTACGGCCTCTTGGATCTGGTTATCAATCCTTATGTTATTCACCCGATACAAATATTCATGGATTACCCTTTAGCTTTTGGAGCCATAGGAATTGGAGCAATACTGAGAGAGACAAAACAAGGAATGATTACAGGATACCTGGTTGGAGTTCTTGGAAGATACCTGGTAACTGTTGTTTCAGGAATCATATTCTGGGGAATGTATGCTGCGGAAGGGTTCAGTGCTGTGTCATGGTCATTTTTCTACAACATGACATACATGCTGCCAGAAGCTGTTGCAACAGTTGCAATTTTGTTGATTCCACAAGTAAGGCAGTTTTTTGAAAAATATAAACAGGAATAAAAAAATGACATATGGTATATGTCATTAGTTGTATGATGAAGTTAATTTAAACTTATTGAAGGCTAGACTGCGGGCGGACACGAGGTCCGCCCCTACAGATGGTAGTTTGTCAATAGCATGATGACATCTTTTACAGATGTCATTTTTATTTTTACTAGTTATTAATAAATCAGCTCGTATACATTGAGATCGGCACTTTTTCGAAGTCTTGCTATCATTGGGATTATTCTTGTGAAATGTCCTGAATTTTTGTGCGCTTCCAAGGCTTCGACACTTTCCCACTCTTCTATCATGGTTAAAATATCCTTGTTGTCCTTGTCTCTGAACAAATTGTAAGCTATGCATCCGTCTTCTTTTCTTGTTTCTTTCACCATTTCATCGTACAATGCAATTGCTTCGTCTGCTTTTCCTTCAAGATAAACACCTTTTGCCACTACTTTAATCATAATAACCTCCATAATATTTATTTTATGCATGCTCGTATTGGAGCTTGTATAGCTTGTAGTAAATTCCCTTGTAGGACAGCAGTTCCTGATGCGTTCCTTCTTCTCTTATTTCACCCTTGTGCATCACTATTATTTTACTTGAGTTTTGAACAGTGGAAAGTCTGTGTGCAACTATTAGGGTTGTTCTTCCTTTCATGAGCTTTTTCAAAGCATCCTGTATGAGAACTTCAGTTTCTGTGTCTATGTTTGCTGTTGCTTCATCAAGTATCAAAATGTCAGGCTTGAAGGCAAGAGTCCTTGCAAATGAAATCAGCTGCCTTTGACCGGCTGAAAATGCTGCACCGTTTTCTATTACATGCTCGTCGTATTTGTTGGGAAGCTTTGAGATGAAGCTGTGAGCATTTACGTATTTTGAAGCTTCAATTATTTCTTCATCTGTGATAGCTTCATTCTGAAGCCGTATGTTGCTTTTTATGTCTCCTGAAAACAGGAATACATCCTGCAGCATTTGTCCTATGTTTTTCCTCAGATCTGAAACCCTAATATCCTTAATATTTATTCCATCTATGAAAATATCTCCCTTTTGAATGTCATAATATCTGCATATAAGGTTTTGTATTGTTGTTTTGCCTGCTCCGGTAGCACCTACAAATGCAACACTTTCACCGGGATTTACCTTAAAGGACACATCTTTTAATATCCACTCGTCTTCCTTGTAGGAGAACCAAACATTTCTAAACTCGATACTTCCTTTGAAGCTCTCAACTTCAACTGCATTTTCGCTGTCAATTACTTCGGGAACTTCGTCCATGAGTCCAAAAATTCTTTCGGAAGCTGCCATTGCAGACTGGACTATGTTAAGCTGTTCCGCCAGTTCCTGTATTGGCTCGAAAAACTTGCTTATGTATCTCTGGAAAACAACTATGGTTCCTATGGATACGACGCCTTCCATTACCATTTTTCCTCCAAACCACAAAAGAATTGAAACGGCTGTTATGTTCATGAGGTAGTTTGTTGGATTGTATATGCTGAATGCAAAAAGTTGTTTTATGTTTTCTTTTCTGAGCTTTTCATTTTCAGATTTGAACTTGTGGAATATTTCATTTTCAACAGCAAATATCTGTACTATTTTCATGCCGGAAACATGTTCTGATATGAATGCATTTAATGCTGATATTTTGCTTCTTATTTCTCTGTATATTTTCTTTGAAGTGCTTTCAAAAACAAATGTGAACACTGCAATAAAAGGAATGACGGTAAAAGTCAGCAATGAAAGTTTCACGTTATATTTGAACATAGTAATTACCACGCCTATTAATACAAACAGACTTTTTAAAATGTTGACAATTACGCTGGTATACATTTCGTTTAATGCTTCTGTGTCATTGGTGACTCTTGTCACAATCCTTCCTATTGGGTTTTTGTTGAAGAAGCTTATGGAAAGAGCGTTTAAATGATTGAATATTTCCATTCTTATGTTGTAAATTATTTTTTGCCCTGCACGTGCAAGTATCATTGCCTGTGCATAACCAAGTACAAAAACAACCGCCACTGTGGACAAATACACTAAACTTATTTTTATAACTCCCTGTATGTTTGACTGCTGAGTTATTCCTGCATCCACTGTGTTTGCCTGGGTGCCTGAATAACGGGAAAGAAATTTATCCACCACATCCCCAATGAGCACCGGCTGGTAAAGTTCAACTGCAACTATTACAAATATTATTGCAATAGCCAGTACGAATTGCCAGATGTAAGGCTTTGCATACTTAAGAAGCCTCTTGGCAATATTTCTATCTATTTTTTTTGGTTTTTCAAAATCGTCGTTTTTCATCATAACCCCTACTCTTGTTCTTCCAGCATTTTTTCCAAAAGCTGTTTTTCGTAAATTGAATTATAAAGACCTGCTTGCTGAATTAGCTGCTGGTGACTTCCTGTTTCAACAATTTTACCTTCATCAAGCACAATGATGACATCAGCATTCTGAATGGTTGAAATTCTGTGGGCAATTATGATGTTTGTGCTGCCCTTTCTGTTTTCATTGATGTGCTTGAGTATTTTTTCTTCCGTGTCAGTATCAACAGCAGACACTGAATCATCTAGTATAAGTATTTCAGGATTTTTTATCAATGCTCTGGCTATTGATATTCTTTGCTTCTGGCCTCCGGAAACTGAAACTCCCTTCTCGCCAACAAGCGTTTCATAGCCGTGCTTAAACTCAATTATGTTGTCATGGACAACGGCACTTTTTGCAGCTTCGATGATTTTGTCCATATTGCCGGTTCTTGCTCCAAAGTCAATGTTGTTGGCAATAGTATCTGAAAACAAGAAATTGTCCTGAGGAACATATCCTATGTTTTTTCTAAGGACATTAAGAGGTATATCCAGGATGTCACTATCTCCTATGAACATTGTTCCTTTGTCAGGCTCGAAAATTCTAAGCATGAGGTTTACAAGAGTTGTTTTGCCGCTTCCGGTTCTTCCGATAATACCAAGGGTCTGTCCTTTTTGAACGCTGAAACTGATATTGCTTAATACATTTTTATCTGTGTCTGGATACTTGTAACTGAGGTTTTTTACATAGATGTTTCCGGTCAAATTGTCTAAAGCTGAAGTTGTTATGGAATCTGTGATTTCCACAGGCTCGTTGAGGATTCTTTCAACCCTCTCAAGTGAAGCAGCTCCTGTGTTGAAAAGATTTATTGTCATCCCTGTTGCCATCATTGGCCATACAAGCATTCCAAGGTATTGAATGAATGCAGAAAATTCTCCTATGGTTATTCTGCCCTTTATAGTGATATAGCCGCCGTATCCAATGGCCACAGCCAATGCAATGCCTGATATCATCTGCATGAAAGGATGCATGAGTGTTTGAATGACACTTAATTTTATATTTTTGTCATATGAATTCTTGTTCCACTTTTCAAAGGAACTGATGGACTTGTCTTCTTGTACAAATGATTTGATGACTTTAATACCAGACAGATTTTCCTGAACATAATTGGATAAGTCGGCAAATGACTCCTGTTTTTTTGTAAAACGGATTTGCAGTTCTCTTCCCATAAATCTGACAGAAATTGCAATAAGCAACAGCGGAATAACAGCTGCAACTGTAAGCAAGGGATCGATTTCAGTTACCATGTTGTAAATTGTGATTGAACCAAGTGCAACAACGTCAAACAAAGTTAGTATACCAGGGCCCAAGGCCATTCTTACTGCCTCAAGGTCGTTTGTCATGTGTGCCATGATTTCTCCTGTTCCGTGCTGATGATAAAACTTGGCAGACATTTTTTCAAGATGATTGAACATGTCATTTCTGATGTCTCTTTCAATGCTCCTGGATGTTCCAAATATGAAGTATCTCCACAAAATTCTTCCTGCATAGATTGTTCCTGCTATTGCAAATAGTTTTAATATAGAGCTTTTAATAAACGCAGCATCAAAGCTGCCAAGATCTACACCGTCGATTACTTCGCCGACAATTATGGGAACCCTTGTCTGTACAACATCCACAATCACCAGTGCTATTATTCCGAATATATAATTTAATAAGTACTTTTTGTAAAATGAGCGTATGTAACTGCTCTTCATGAGACCTGAAGGTCTGTTCTCTTTTGCTACTGTCTTCATTGCTTCCCCCAAAAATGATATATTTATATTATACTATTTTTAATTGTAATTCCTAGCACTTTTTACATTATTAAAGAAAAGCATCATTATTTTGAAATTTTTATTTATATTTTTAAATTTTATTGCTTTAAACTGCAATGCATTTCTTTATAAAACAAGGGGTTGAATTTACTTTTTCAATCAACGCTTTTAACTGCAAAATAAAAATTTTCGTAAACGCAAAATAAAAATTTTCATAAATGTAATTGACAACTTAATAAAAATATGGTAACATTGTCATTGTCGTGGGAGCTTAGCTCAGTTGGGAGAGCATCTGCCTTACAAGCAGGGGGTCATAGGTTCGAGCCCTATAGTTCCCATTCAAAGATGTTTTAAAAACATCTTTTTTTATTTTTTGAAACAGCAAGTATTGACAAATAACCTCAGGGAAAAAGTTTAATATAACAAATAATTTGAATATCAAAATATTTTTGTTGTATTTTATTTATGAATCTGCTAGTATTTAATTAAAGTAATTATTGCATTCGGAGGTTTTATGATCACAAATAAAATTAATGTAGGATTGTCTACAACATATGAAAAAGTTGTCACCCCTGCAGACTCGTATATAACAAAATCCGTAAAAATAGAAAACCTGATGTCGACGCCTTCATTACTGGCAACTGTAATAGAAATATCTTGCATCATGCTGAAGAAATTTATTCCTTCTGAATACTTGACTGTGGTCACTAACTTTCAGTCAAATCACATGCATCCAACAATGGTAGGAGAAAAGGTGATGTTTAAAATGACTGTTGAAAGCATTGAAAACAATCGAGTGAGCATGTCGTTTGAAGGATATGACTGCAAAGGTGAATTCTGCAGCGGTATATTAGAAAAAGCCATTGTTAAGGAAGAAAAACTTATTGAAGATGCAATCAGCAGAGTAAATGTATATAAAGATTGGTTAACAGTTAAAATGGACGCGTAGCGTCTTTTTTTATGTAAAAAGTTTAATATAGAATAAATATAATAAATTTTGAAAATATTTTTAAAATAAGGGTTGACAAAACATATTCGGCATCATATAATCGTATAAAAATCATCAATTATGTATAATTTAATGATTGGAAGAGTAAATTAAATAAAGCTATCAGCGAGTCGGAACAGAGTGTGAGTTCGGCAGTGAAATTTAATTGAAAAGAATCCATGAAAAGATTCTCAGAAGTAGCAGTATGAGAATACGGTTCAATACCGTTAAAATGAAAGAGCGATTCTGTCTAAAAAAAGAGTGGTACCGCGGTGACAACACTGCCTCTTTATTAGCAGATTTTTTTATGCCCTAACCCCATTGTTTCAGCGGTTTTCTGAAAGAATGGCGGCAGGTCAAACGCAATGAGAACCAAATTTTTTCGAGCGACAGTAAGCAGAAAAATTTGAGTTCGAAACTGTGATATGCCCTAACCTATAGTGCGCTCTACAAAAGAAATTAATATTTATTAAAAATCAACTAACGAATAATTATGCTTCATCAAATATTAAAAATTTTAGATTTAAAAATCGGAGGATGGAAGAAATGGAAAAAGAAAAAGTAGTATTGGCATATTCAGGCGGATTGGACACATCAATTATTATACCTTGGCTAAAAGAAAATTACGATAATTTAGATATCATAGCATGCTGTGTAAATGTAGGCCAGGAAGACGACATGGAATTTGTAAAGAACAAGGCATTGTCTTCAGGTGCAAGCAAGGTTTATATTCAAAATGTGGTAAATGAATTTGTAGAAGAATATGTTTACAAGGGAATTAAGGCAAATGCTATTTATGAAGGGAAGTATCTTCTGGGAACTGCCTATGCAAGACCATTGATAGCAAAAAAACTTGTTGAAGTGGCTCACAAGGAAGGCGCTAAATACATTGCCCACGGCTGTACAGGAAAGGGAAATGACCAGGTTCGTATTGAAACTGCAATTGCAAGTCTGGATCCTTTCATAAAAATCATCGCTCCATGGCGTATTTGGGATATTACATCAAGAGAAGATGCAATTGACTATGCAGAAGCTAAGGGAATTGATTTAAATGGAATAACAAAGAAAAGAATTTATTCTCGCGACCAGAACATACTTCATATAAGTCACGAAGGCGGCATGCTTGAAAATCCAGCAAATGAACCTGACTTTGACGAACTTCTCATGATGACAAACACAGTTGAAAAGGCACCTGACAAGGCCGAATATGTTGAGATAGAATTTAACGAGGGAATTCCTGTCAAATTAAACGGTGAAAAATTAAACGGGGAAGATATGCTTAAGGCATTGAATAAAGTAGGCGGAACTCATGGCATAGGGGTCATTGACCTTCTTGAAAACAGACTTGTTGGTATGAAATCAAGAGGAATTTATGAAACACCAGGGGGAACATTGCTTATTGAAGCTCACAAATACCTTGAAAGCTTCGTGCTTGAAAAAGAAGCAGCTCACTTTAAAGAAACAATCAGCAGCAAGTATGCAGAGCTAGTATACAATGCAATGTGGTTCAGTGGGCTGAAGGATGCTTTTGATGCATTCATAGACACAACTCAGAAAAATGTGACAGGAACTGTTAAACTTAAACTTTACAAGGGTACTATAAAGTTTGCAGGAATGACATCAAAATATGCTCTATACAACGAATCAATTTCTTCATTCAGTACAGGCGATTTGTATGACCAGAAGGATGCAACAGGATTCATCCACTTGTACAGTCTGCCGTACAAAATTCAGGCTTTAAATGAAATGAACAACAATAAGAATGGTTCAACTGAAGTTGTTTACACGTTTAAAGAGTAATAACAAAATAAATAGATTTAACTAATAGAGAGAATTTTTCTTGTATTATTGACAAACCGGTTTTTCACAAACTATTGGGGCTAGCCACCGGAGGACACGAGGTCCTCCCCTACATAGTTGAATTAATTAACGGTTTAGTTATACTGGGAGATTCTCTTTTTTTATGGAAAAAATTTGTAAAATTTGGATATTAGTAATTTGTATTTATATTAAATTGTGGTATACTATACTGATTACGGAGGTGATTGGGTGGAATTAAAAAATAAAGGTGAAAATTCTAAAGAAGTTTCAATGAAAACAATGACTGAAGGAAATCCTGTGAAACTCATACTGGCTTTTGCATTTCCAATGCTCATAGGAAATGTTTTTCAACAGCTGTACAACATGGTTGACAGCATAGTGGTAGGAAATTATGTTGGCAAAGTTGCACTTGCAGCAGTAGGGACGGGCTTTCCCATAATATTCATGATGGCGGCCATGTTCATAGGGCTTGGTATTGGAGCCACAATACTTATTTCCCAGTATGTAGGCGCAGGGGACATGGACAATGTTAGAAAAACATCACAGACTATTTATACTGCAGTGATAGTTGGAGCAATTCCAATTTCAATAATAGGAATTATAATGTGCGAACCCATACTTAATTTGATCAACACACCGGCTGACACCCTGCCCCTGGCTAAACAATACATGATGATTATTTTCGCGGGTATTATAGGAAGCATTGGATTTAATATAAATTCAGGTATTCTTCAGGGATTTGGAGACAGCAAATCATCACTGTTGTTCCTTGTAATAGCTACTGTAATGAACATTGTGCTGGATTTGGCATTTGTAGTTGTGTTTCAGTGGGGAGTTGCAGGGGTTGCCATAGCTACAATTATAGCTCAGGCATTTTCGTGGCTGTATGGCTTGCGATATATGAGAAAAAAATATGAAGTGCTTAACTTTTCGATATTGAAATTTTATTTTGACAAAGAGATCTTCAAGAAAATTCTAAAGCTCGGTCTTCCCACAGGAATTCAACAGATGTTGTTTTCTATGGGTATAATGAGTCTTCAGTCTCTTGTAAACAGTTATGGTTCAGACTTTATGGCTGGATTTAACGCTGCGAACAAAATAGACACATTTGCATTCATGCCCATACAGAGCTTCAGCAACGCTGTTACAACTTATACCGGTCAAAATATAGGAGCCGGAAGAATGGACAGAGTTCACAAGGGATTGACTGCTACCTTGGGCATGTCAGCCTTGGTATGTTTGGCTGCACTTGTCATAATTCCTTTAGGACCGTTTATATTGAGGATGTTTAATTCAGACCCTGCTGTTATTTCAGCGGGAATGATTTATTTGAACAATGTAATGCCTCTTTACATATTGCTTGCAGTAGTGTTTGTAGTTAATGCTGTTATGAGGGGAGCAGGAGAATCTGTTATTCCCATGGTTGGTGCAATAACATCTCTGTGGCTTGGAAGAATTCCTGCTGCATATTTCATAGCTTCAAATTACGGAAAAGAATACATGTTTTTAAGCTACGGAGTAGGATGGCTCATGTATATTTTAATATCCGGGCCTTATTATTTTTCAGGAAAGTGGAAAACAAAATCTCAAAAACTTATAAAAGAATAACAATAAAAAATGGCTGACGCATGTCAGCCATTTATATTTATTTTAATTCATCAAGCACTCTTTTTATCTTTGCCGGTGAAACTCTGCACTTTTCTTCTGAAACAGCGCATACTGCAAAACGCAGTCCTTTTTTCAAGGCTACAACAAACAAGTTTTCTTTGATCAATTCTTCTGAAGCTTTCTTTGCGTTGCTGCAAGGTATGCTTACGAAAAATCCGTCTCTGTAAGGAAGTATTTCAAGATTTGCTTCCTTTGCTCCTTCCACAAATGCATCAGCACGTTTTCTGAGCATTGTCTTTGTAGAATTTACTTCGTCTTCATATGCCTTAGTCTTTGCAGGATCCTTTGCGATGTTTGTCATTACTGACATTGCCGCTCTTGTTCCGTTTGACCAGTTTGCTCTGTTTGCATGCATTGCTGAATAGTAGAATTCATTTGCAACATCTTCGCTTGAAGATATTCCTATTGCAGCACCTGATCTCATTCCATACATTGTGTATCCCTTTGACATGCTGTATGCCACCATTACAAATATGTTTTCCGGAAGATGGCTGAATTTTGTGAAGAACTTTCTTCTTTCATTTCCAATTCCCGCATAGTCGATGTAAGCTGAGTCTACAACTATTATTATTTTGTTTTCAGGATCCTTTGCATTTTCTTTGGCAATGTTTAAAACTTCATCCCATTCCTCATCAGAAAGGCTGTATCCTGTAGGATTGTTTGCCGGAGTGTTGATTATTGTAACAAGTCTTTTTTGCTTCTTCAGCAATTCTTCGAATTTTTCTTTAAATGATATTATGTTGAATTCGCCCTTATCATTGAACAGTTCATAATTTGTCACAGTTCTTCCGAATTCTTCAGAGATTGTAACATAAGGACCCCAGAACCAGTCGCATACCAATATGGAATCTCCAGGATTTGTGTAATTCCAGATAGCGTGTCTTACAGAGCCTGTTCCTCCCGGTGTTGCCACTGCTTTTATGTAAGCGTCAGGTTTGTATCCCTTAAAGCATGCATCCTGAACAGCTTCAAGGAAGTCGGGCTGACCAGCAACTTGTGCATAGGCAGCTATGTCTGCATTTGGTAAAGATTTTAATTCACTATATACTGTTTCGAGACATATAAGATTTCCATCGTCGTCAACCAATGCTCCGAGAGTAGAATCGATAACATTGTCTTTGCCGTATTTTTCAATTGCTTCTTTTGCTTTAGCAGCCAGTCCAAAGATAGCATCATTTTCCAGCGGCCATACAGCATGATCAGCAACCATTTTAAATGACATAACATCACCTCATTAATTATTATTTTGTTAATTCTAACATTATAAAAAATATAAGTCAATGATAATGATTAAGCAAAATAGAAGCTTTTAATTACTTTAAAAGCTAAAATACTAAAATTGCATAATATAATTTATTAAAAAATATGAAAAAGTAGTTGACAAGAAAGAACAATATTGTTATTATGTAAAAGTTCTCAAAAAAAATTAATTTGATCCATTAGCTCAGCAGGCAGAGCACTTGACTTTTAATCAAGGTGTCCGGCGTTCGAATCGCCGATGGATCACCATTACAAACAACATTTGACGATCTTAGCGACGTTGAATGTTGCTTTTTTTTTCTAAAATTTTTTCTTTTTTATTTTTGTTTTCAACATTTTTCTACAAAATCTGCTTTGTAAAAACTGTATATTCTTATAGGTGAGTAAAAATAATTTAATTTAGCGAAGCGAAGGGGAACAAATGTTACTTAAAGATGAAAGAATTAATAACGAAAAGAACGGGTCAACAAGGGGATGCAACGATCAGGAAACAAAAAAATTTAAAAATGGATCAACAAGTTTATGCGACGAACAAGACTATTTAGTTAATGACATAAAAGATGAGACAACAAGGATATGCAGTGAGCAAAATTCAAAAAATCAAAGCGAAAAGATGGCTGCACTTGGCCAGCTTGCAGGAGGAATTGCTCATGATTTCAACAATCAGCTAATGAGCATTATCGGAAATGCTACAATGATTCAAAAGACAGACGATATTGAAAGAATAAGAGAATATGCGGAAAGAATAATCCACATATCTCAAAGTACTGCAAACCTCACGAAAAAGATTTTGATGTTTTCAAAGAGGGAAAGCAGTATAAACAAGCCCGTTAATTTAAAAAGCATCATGGATAACACATACAACATGGTTGAATCAATATTGAACAAGAAAATTGAACTGAGCTACAGCTACCAGGCATCTAACAAGGTTATTCTCGGCGATGAGGCTCAGGTGGAGAGCATGATTGTAAACCTCATACTGAATTCAAAGGATGCTCTTGATGATTCTGTTGGAAAAATTAGAATCGGCGCAGAAGATACAGTCATATTCTCTGAAACGGTTCTTAGCCACGGAGAAATGATAAAACCTGGAAATTATATCAAAGTATATGTGGAAGACAACGGCAAGGGAATTAAAGACGAAGTGCTCAACCGCATTTTTGAGCCTTATTTCACAACCAAAAACAAAACAAAGGGAACAGGACTTGGTCTGTCTGTTGTTTTTGGAACAGTAAAATCCCATTCAGGCTACATCAATGTCCAGAGCAGGCATGACATAGGTACACTTTTTGAAATATTCCTGCCTGTCTATGTAAAGAAGGAAAAAACAAAAAGTGAAACTGAGAGGGATCTCAACAGCAACATAATAATGCTTGTGGATGATGACATAAATGTTCTTGATGTGGAAACGGAAATACTTGAAGATTTGGGCTATGATGTTGTGAAGTTCAGCGAACCAGCCAAAGCTCTGGAGTTTTACAATTCAAACTGCAACAACATTGCTTTTTCCGTAATTGACATATCCATGCCTGTAATGACAGGAAGACAACTATATGAACGCATGCAGATAAAAAAGAAGGATGCTGCTGCAATTTTTATAACAGGCTATGCAAGGCAGACAGATTATGAGGAGCTTACAAGAAAAGGAGCGGTTATAATCGAGAAACCTTTTACATATGAAGATTTATCTACACAAATAGCTAAAATTTACATGTAAGTATACTGAAGCGGCAATGGGAAGTTATACTTTTCTGGCTGCTTTTTTTAGATTGTTATAAATAAAACCCATTGTGTTCGGTATTGTTAAGATAACTTAACAATATTTCGGGCACTTTCTTTTGACAATTGATAAATTTTTGATAGAATGTAAAAAGAAATGAAAGCATTGTTTTAAAACAGGAGGAAAAAATGAATATAAATGATTATGTGTACAATGAACCTAAACCATTTGGAGACTTGTCAATTGTTGCAATGAAAGGCTGTGAAGAAATAGCCGCAAAGATAGATTACTATTTGAAAGAATGGAGACAGGATAACAATGGTGTTATATATTCAGAAGGTTCAAATCCTGTAAGAACATATTTGCTGGATGCTGTTTGTCCTAGATTTGGATCAGGTGAAGCAAAGGGTGTTATCAATGAAACAGTAAGAGGCCATGACATATTTATAATATCTGACGTTTTTAATTATGGAGTAAAATTCAAGATGTATGGCATGGAAGTGCCCATGAGTCCCGATGATCATTATCAGGACCTGAAAAGGGTTATAGCAGCCATGAACGGCAAGGCCAAAAGAATTACGGTCATCATGCCCATGCTTTATGAAGGAAGACAGCACAAAAGAGCTTCCAGAGAATCACTGGACTGTGCACTTGCTCTACAAGAACTTACAAATATGGGAGTTGAAAATATAATTTCATTTGATATTCACGACCCAAGAGTTCAAAATGCAATTCCACTTCATGGGTTTGAAGATTTCCATCCTCATTATCAAATGATAAAGGCATTTGTAAGAACTGTTACAGATGCAACAATAGACAGAAATCACCTTATGGTTATTTCTCCTGATGAAGGCGGAATGACAAGATGCATGTACTATGCTTCTGTTATGGGACTGGATCTTGGAATGTTCTACAAAAGAAGAGATTATTCTGTGATTGTAAACGGCAAGAACCCTGTTATAAGCCATGAGTTCCTTGGGGACAATGTGGAAGGCAAGGATGTAATAGTAGTAGACGACATGATTGCTTCCGGCGACTCAATGATTGATGTAGCAAAGAAGCTGAAGGAAAGAAAAGCAAGAAACGTATATGTTTTCTCTTCATTCGGTTTGTTTACAGAAGGATTTGACAAGTTTGACAAAGCATTTGAAGAAGGAACAATAACAAGGATATTTACATCAAATATGATATACAGAAAACCTGAACTCCTTGAAAAACCGTGGTACACTGAAGTGGACATGTCAAAATATATAGCAAACATAATAGACACATTGAACTATGACAGATCTTTGAGCGAGCTTCTGGATCCTGTTCAAAAAATTAAAAAACTGCTTAAATAATTACTAAAATGTCTGTTTAAAAGCAGACATTTTTATTTTTTATATACTAGGAAAGTTATTTTTCCTAGTATATAAAAAACGGGGATTGCAAAGGGCGGGGCGCCCTTGCCGTCAAGGGGGGTGCTCAGTAAAAATACGTTAGTATTTTTACGCCGAAGGGGGACATAGGTCCCCCTAGCGGAGTTGCGGAGCAACTTTTTAATAATAATTTAAATGCTTTACAAAGTATTATTTTAGCAAAAACAAAAAAATTGAAATAATACGAATAATGTGGTATAATTTTTATCATTGTATCATTATGGTATAATTTGTATAATTTGAATAAAAATAAGTAAAATATATGAAAAGGAAATTCAGGAGGATAAAAATGAGTTTCAGAATGGACATTGGAATCGACCTTGGTACTGCCAGCGTATTAGTATATATCAAAGGCAAAGGAATAGTAATAAACGAACCTTCTGTTGTTGCAATAGATATAAATACTAATAAAATACTCGAGGTTGGTGAAGAAGCAAGAAAAATGCTAGGTCGTACACCAGGCAACATAGTTGCCATAAGACCTTTGAGGGATGGCGTAATTTCAGATTTCGACATAACAGAAAAGATGCTGAAATACTTTATTAAGAAGGCAGTAGGAAATTCAATTATAAAACCAAGGGTTATAATATGCGTTCCAAGTGGAGTTACAGAAGTTGAAAAAAGAGCTGTCCTGGAAGCAAGCAACAATGCAGGAGCAAAGAAAACATACTTAATAGAAGAACCTGTTGCTGCTGCCATAGGAGCGGGCCTTGACATAACAAAACCTTCAGGACACATGATAATAGACATGGGCGGCGGTACTACAGACATTGCAGTTATTTCTCTGGGAGGAATAGTTGTGAGCAAATCAATAAAAATTGCCGGAGATAAGTGCGACGACGCAATAGTGAGATATGTAAGAAAGAAATACAATGTGATGATAGGCTTAAGAAGTGCAGAAGAGCTTAAAATAAACATTGGAACGGCATTTCCTGAAGAAGAGGAAAAGTTCATGGAAGTAAGAGGCAGAAACCTAGTTACAGGACTTCCTGTTAATTTGACTATTTCTTCATCAGATATGCTGGAAGCATTGGAAGAAACAATCACTTCCATTGCAGATGCTGTTCACTCAGTTCTTGAAAAAACTCCTCCTGAACTTGCTGCCGACATAAGCGAAAAAGGAATAATTATGACAGGCGGCGGATGCCTCATAAGAGGCCTTGACAAGTTAATAGGCAAAAGAACAGGACTTAATGTTGCAATTGCAGATGATGCCATATCATGCGTAGCAAAAGGTACAGGGCAATCACTGGAGCACATGGATGTTCTTAAGGATTCATTGATTACAGAAAACATTAAAACAAACTACAGCGGATCTTAATGATAGTCAAAATCAATAGGTTAAGTTAGCTTAATCTATTGATTTGTTTTAAATAACGGCTAACAACATAAAACGAGGTTGAATATGAAAATTAAAAAAGCAGTTATACCTGCAGCTGGACTAGGAACAAGGTTTTTGCCGGCAACAAAAGCAATTCCAAAAGAAATGCTCCCCATAGTCGACAAACCCACAATACAGTACATAGTAGAGGAAGTAATTGCTTCTGGCATAGAAGATGTATTAATCATTACCGGAAGAAACAAAGGCTCAATAGAAGACCATTTTGACAGAGCTTATGAACTTGAAGACAATCTGGAAAAAACTCGCAAAGATGAAATGCTTGAAGAAGTGAGGAAAATTTCCAGAATGATAAACATACATACAGTTAGACAAAAAGACCCACTAGGACTTGGTCATGCTGTTTATTGCGCAAAATCATTTGTTGGCAATGAACCATTTGCAGTTCTTCTGGGAGATGACATAGTTGATTCCCGAAAGCCATGTTTAAAACAAATGATTGAAATGTTTGAAGAATACAACGCCACAATTCTCGGAGTGCAGCCGGTGGGGTGGGAAAATGTTAACAAGTACGGAATTGTTTCAGGCACAAAATTAAATGATAAGATGTATTCAGTAAAGGATCTGGTTGAAAAGCCATCGGTTGATAATGCTCCCACAAACATTGCAATATTAGGAAGATACATTATAACACCTAAAATATTTGAAATACTTGAAAATACAAAAAAAGGCGTGGGCGGAGAAATTCAGCTCACAGACGGTTTAAAAGACCTTTGTAATATTGAAGATGTTTTTGCATATATTTTTGAAGGCAGGAGATACGACGTTGGAAGCAAGATAGGTTTTCTTGAAGCAACGGTTGACTTTGCGCTTAAAAGAGATGATTTAAGGGACAGTTTTAAATCATATTTAAGCAAAATAAATTTAAATTAAGAGGTGTTGTCATGTACAGAGAAAAATTGGATATATGGCTGGAAAGTCCATATGTAGATGAATCCTTGAAAGAAGAGCTGAAAAAAATCGAAAAAATTGAAAGCGAAGTTGAGGACAGATTCTACAGAGAGTTGGAATTCGGCACAGGAGGCATGCGGGGGAAAATAGGTGCAGGTACAAACCGCATGAACTTTGTTACTGTAGCTAAGGCGACACAAGGTATTGCTGATTTTCTAAACAAAGAATATAGCGGTGAGCAGCTAAGCGCTGCTATTGCCTATGACTCAAGAAACATGTCAAAGGAGTTTGCCAGCAAGACAGCAGCTGTTTTTGCAGCAAACAACATAAAGGTGTATTTATTTGAAAGCTTAAGGCCCACGCCTGAACTTTCATTTGCAGTGAGACACTACGGCTGCAAGGCCGGCGTTGTTATTACAGCAAGCCATAACCCGCCTGAATACAATGGCTACAAGGTTTATGACCAGTATGGTGGTCAGGTTGTTGAGGATGCAGATGAAATAATAAGCATGATCAATAAGGTTAATCTTAAGGATGTTAAATTAACCACTGAAGATAATGACAAAATCGTAATAATTGGAAATGAACTTGATACAATTTACATAAATGAAGTTAAGAAATTAAGCATCAGAGATGATGTGGACAAAAATTTAAACATAATTTACACTCCGCTTCATGGAACAGGAAACATGCCTGTAAGAAGAGTGCTGGATGAACTTGGGTACAAGAATGTTCTTGTTGTAAAGGAACAGGAGATGCCTGATCCCATGTTTTCTACAGTTAAGTCACCGAATCCGGAAGAAATCAGCGCCTTTGAAATTGCAATCAAAAGGGCAGAGGAATTAAATGGCGAAATAATCATTGGAACAGATCCTGACTGTGATAGAGTAGGGCTGGTTGTAAAAAACAGTGATGGTGGATATGTACCTCTGAACGGTAATCAGACAGGAGCATTGCTGTTGAACTATGTGCTCAGTTCTCTTGATGAAAAGGGTATGATTCCTGAAAATGCAGCAGTTGTAAAAACAATTGTCACAAGTGAAATAGGAAGAGCCATAGCATCCAAATACAATGTGGCAAGCTTTGACACATTGACAGGATTCAAATATATTGCTGAATTGATGCAAAAATTTGAAGATACAAAATCCAACAGCTTTATTTTTGGATATGAGGAAAGCTACGGGTATCTGGCAGGAACATTTGTCAGAGACAAGGATGCTGTGATTGCAAGTATGCTCATTTGCGAGATGGCTGCATATTATAAAAGAAACGGGAAAACACTATTAGAGGTTCTTAAGGATATTTACAGGGAACATGGTTATTATATTGAAGAAACAATTTCTCTTACATTTGCCGGAGCCTCAGGACAAAGCAAAATGAAATCAATTATGGAGAACTTCAGAGAAAACAAACTTTCTTCAATTGCAGGCAAGAACATACCATATATTTATGATTACAAAATGGGAATTGCATTAAACCTGTTAACAGGCAAGACGGAACATTTGAGTTATCCAAAGTCAGATGTGCTGAAATTCTGTTTTGAGGATGGATCATGGCTGGTGCTTAGACCTTCAGGCACAGAGCCTAAACTAAAAGTATATTTTTCAATTAATGAAGAAAATGAGAGCAAATCCACGCAAGTTTTGGAAAATACCAAGAAAGAAATATTAAGCATAATTGACCGCATTCAGATAAATAACTAATGCAGTTAAAATAAAAAGATAGGGAGGCTGTAAATATGAAAATATTTAAAACCACAACCCGAAAAATAATTCTATTAATTTTCGTTTTTGTATTTACATTTAACACACTGGCTTTTGCAGGGACCAATCCTTCTAGAGCAGAAATTGAATCTATGATAGAGGATGTTGCAACAAAAAAGAGCTATTCCTTCAGTATTGCTGAAGGCTATAGCAAGAGTTGAATCTGTTTATGAACATTACAACACAGACGGAACACCAAAGATAAGCGGCAGCAGCATAGGGCTCATGCAGGTGAGCAACAGAAACGGCGGATACGACTCAGAAAGACTGAAATATGATATTCAATACAACATAGAGGCAGGAGCAGATGTTCTGTTGAACAAATGGAGCATGAGTTCTTATCAAACTGTGTCAAGCGTGGGAAACATGGATCCAAACATTTTGGAAAATTGGTATTTTGCTCTATGGGCATACAATGGATGGGCTCAAAGCAACAACCCCAACATGTCCACTTCCTATGCAAAAAAGTATACATATCAGCAGATGATTTACAATGTAATTGAACAGGAATACGGAAAGACAATAAACAACATTGACTTCTCATATCTTCCATATTCAGGGAAGCCGAGCAGGTCATTGGTTGTGCCGACACCAGCCTATACAAACAGCGGCAATATTGTACTGTATGAAAAGGGTGATTACGTAAGAACTGATGGAGTAAGAGAAACATATGAGCTGAGAGACCAGCCTGCAGGTGCATATATTCACCAACTGGGAATAAATCAGCTTGGTACAATAACTGAAGGACCGGTTCTTAAAAACGGATACTACTGGTACAAAGTATATGTCAGTGAAGGTGTTGAAGGCTGGATTGAAAGAAACTGGCTTATAAGAACTGGAGACATTGAACACGGAAGATATGTCTATGATGACATAGCTTTTCACTGGGCAAGAAAAGATATTATGGATCTTTATAACAAGGGAATCATAAGCAAATCAAAGTCATTCAATCCCGATAGAATAGCCACAAAGGAAGAATTCTGCATATTCCTTGGAAAAGCTATTGATATAAGCGAAGAAGAACAGAAGGATGAATCATTTGCACTGGCTGAAAATGAAACAGAAGAAGTAATAGCTGAATCAGGTGTACCGGCTGCAGGTGCTGAAGATTTAATTCCAGGCGAAGAATTGCCTTTCAGTGATGCCTCAAAGATTAATCCGTGGGCTGTTGAATATGTGGAAGAAATTTATGACTTAGGTCTTCTGGACTCCTACAGAGAAGAACTTAAACCTTTGGAGAGACTTACAAGAAAAGAAGCAACCCTCATGATGGATGGACTTTTTGAAGAGGACCATAATTATGATAGCCTTGATATTAATACAATCTTTTCAGATTTGGGAAGTTTAAGCAATGATGAAAGGGAAGCTGTCAAAAATGCATACACCAATGGATTGATATCAGGCAAGTATTCAGGATCATTCTGTCCTGATGATTACCTTTCAAGAGCTGAGGCAGCTGCCTTAATGGTAAAAATCTCAGACAAACTTGAAGAAACAAAAAATAATTAAGTAAATCGTAATGAGAGCCGCGAAAATACGCGGCTCTTGTTTTGCTTTTTTACTGTACATTGTGGAATCTTATATCATAAATCCTTTCAAATTCTTTTGTATCTTTATTGAATGTTACAGGAGACTTATTCCTGTTTAAGAGATTTACAATTTTGTAAACATCAATCCATATTTCAGCCAGTGTTTCCTTCTGTGATTCGTCAAAAACAAGCTGCATTCCAAAGTGAAGATGGGGGACATTAATGTTATTCACATTTTCCTTGCGGCTGTATCCTGTCATTCCTAGATAACCTATAACATCTCCTGCATGGACAATGTCACCTTCCTTGAGGGACTTTACATATGGATGGTCTTTCTTCAAATGAGCATAGTAGTAATATCTTTTGCTGTCCAGACTTCTGATGCCTATTCGCCAACCTCCGTACTGATTCCAACCGAGTGCTTCAATTCTTCCTGTTTCAACAGCTATAATAGGTGTGCCTACGGAACCCATGAGATCATTTCCCAAGTGGGAACGGGTGAAGCCATAGCTTCTGGAATTTCCAAAGTCATCGTAATGATTGTAGTAATATCCTCCTGCAATTGGAGAAAATGCCTTGAGACCATATTTCTGCACCCATATTTTCTTGCCGGGATTGTTTTCATCATCAATCTGAATTTCGTAAGGACCTACGAATCCTCCAAGTACTGCTGTATATGCTTCGAAATAATAATCGTAGTGTTTCAGATCCTTTGTAAGGCTCTCTATGCTTTCACCGTTTTTAAGCTTGGCAATCAGTGCATCCATATCCTTTGATTTGTATCTGGAAAAATTGCCTCCATACCGGGTTCCCAAGTATGAAAGAATTTCAATCCAGTTCAATTTTACTTCTTCATCCACACTGTTAATGTCGGCTTTAAGTGCCTTGTCCATAGCCTCATAGCATACTCTGAAATCGACCCACTTTATGAATGTTTTTTCTTCATTGACAGACACAGACCTGGAGGAATTGAGAAACACTGTTGCGGCCAATGCTGAACATAATAGTATTGCTGTGAAAATTACCAGAAACTTAGATTTTATTTTTATAATCATCGCGTACCCCTGAATTATAATATAATAAATTTTATGCATACAAAAGTGTCATTAGAACGATTAGACACCTAATTATAACGAGAAGATTTAATTGTAATAATTTGATTTATATGTTAATATAAATCTGATTAAATGGTAACACCAGGAGGACAAATTGAAGTTAAAATTTTGTTCGTTGTACAGCGGGAGCAGCGGCAACTGCCAATATATTAAAACTGAAAACACAACAATTCTTGTGGATGCAGGCTTAAGCGGCAAAAAAATCCAGCAGGAAATTATGAATATAGGGGAAGACCCCAAAAAAATAGATGCATTGTTCATAACCCACGAGCATTCAGACCACATACAGGGGGCGGGAATAATATCAAGGCGCTTTGATGTTCCCATTTATGCAAATGCAAAGACATGGGAAAATGAGCTCAGCAATTGGAGAAATTAAGTCACACAACATTAGAATCATGGATGACATAGTTGAGGTGGGAGATCTTGCAGTGAGATCATTTGATATATCTCATGATGCAGCCCATCCTGTGGGATACAACATATTCTACAACAATAAAAAAATCAGCCTGGTTACAGACACAGGCTGTGTAAATGACAACATAACAAACAGCATCATGGATTCAGATTTGCTGCTGGTTGAGTCAAATCATGACGAAGACATGGTTCTCATAGGGCCGTACCCATGGCCTCTAAAAAGAAGAGTTTTGGGAGAGTTTGGACATATGTCCAACGACACAGCCGGACACCTTATCAGCAAGGTGGTTAAAAGAGGGACAGAGATTGTTCTTTTGGGGCATCTCAGCAAAGAAAATAATTTTCCTCAACTGGCTTATAAGACAGTTGAAAATATACTGAAGGAAAACTGTATAGAAGTTAACCCGGGAATCTGTTTAGACATGACATACAGAGACAGATCGAGCCGAGTATATGAAATATAGGTGATAAAATGAATGAAGAAAATATAATTTACTCATGTTTGGAGCATGCAGAGCTTGCCTTGGATGATTTTGTTAACAATGAAGAAAAGGCGCCGCAGCTGGAAAAGATACAAGAAGAAAAAAAATGCAGCTACTGCGAAAAGGCTGCAGAATATAAAATCGAAGCATAAAAAAGAGATGAATATCATCTT